>NZ_JACVYG010000010.1:0-481 GCF_014712245.1 Streptomyces sp. 5-10 | reverse complement strand
CGCAGCGAACCCTCCAACACACCCTCGAACCCCGCACACACCTCATCAAAGGCCGCCGCGAACACCGGAAACACCCCATACAACTCACGCCCCATCCCCAGCCGCTGCGCACCCTGACCCGCGAACACCCACGCCGACAGACCACCCGCAACCCCGACCACGGCATGCGCCGCAGGTTCACCGGCCACCACCGCCCGCAGACCACCAACCAGTTCATCGCGGTCACGGCCGAAGACAACCGCCCGATGCTCGAACGCGGCGCGCAGAACCGCGGACGAGTAACCCACATCAACCGGCTCCACCACAGGCTGGGACTCCACGAACTCCGCCAGACGTCCCGCCTGCGCCACAAGGGCCGGGGCACTACGCGCCGAGACCACCCACGGGATCACCGGCAGGTCCCTCCCACCGCCGGGCTCCGTGGACGCCTCCTCGACGGCGGGAGCCTCCTCGAGGATGACGTGGGCATTGGTGCCACTCA